>NZ_CP036288.1:0-45198 GCF_007748095.1 Engelhardtia mirabilis | reverse complement strand
TTTCGCCTAGTCGCCGAGGCTAGGCTCCCGTGGTACTCGAAGGAAGCTTGCCCGAGACCAAGGGGTATGCTGGGTGCTCTCTCGATGGCAAAAGAACTCGTGGAGTGCATCGGGCAAGACACTCGGATCGCCTCCCGGGCGATACACGGAAGGTGACTGATGTCGCAAGTCAGCGACAACTGTCTCTGGGTAGAGGGCTAAGACTGGCAGGGCGGCAATGTAGGGTTCAGAATAGAGGTCCGCTGCTGCGACGAATTCTTCGATGTCCCGAAGGTGAACGACGTTCTCCGCATTGGGAACAAATGAGTAGTTTAGAATTGAATTTGGAAGAATAGATGCGGTAACAGGTTTGGCCTGTTCAGTTGAATTGCCTTGGTGATCACCGTAATGCCAGATGCTACCTAGAGTTAAGCCACTCTCGGCGCGGGCTTCAACGGCAAGGATCCGAGGGGGCTCTAGCGCGAGATCGATGATCCAATGGGAGAGCCCTTTGTTGGTCTTGGCTTCAATTCTATAATGGCTTCGGGGTTCGTCTGTCGCCGTCACGTCCCACGGTAGGCTGCCAAGCCATAGCAGGAAGTCTGATTGAAGGTTTAGCGGCTGAATCGTGCGGCTGAGTGACGCCGCAGTGATAGCTGGGCTGGGAAGAAGGCTGACCTGCCGGCCTGAATCTGCAGTCACTAGGGCAAATGGTGGCCGGACGGCGAGCTCTTGAACCACTTCACCTTCGGCGAATCCAAGCTGAAGGGATACTCCAGAGCCGCATACAAGGAGTTGTGTCGTGTGATTCGAGATCGCCCTTGAGTTCGGCCTGCCGAGCTGCTCTTCGAAGTATGCTTCTATCAAGGCGCTGCTATCCGTGGAGACTGACATCGCCCCGATAGCATGGGTGGGGTCGAAGGGGAGTGGCCTTCCTCCGGCGTTCGCTGGAAGGGCGAGCGACCTCACCGACTCTATCAGTTGGTATTCCCGAGGAAGAGCTTGAAGCGGCGAGACCACAGCTTGGGCCAGCGCTTGCCCAAGGCTGTGGTCCGCGGCTTCGGTCGATTGAGCGGGGCCTTGGGCAAGCGCTACGAGTAGAGCGATGATGTACATGCCTAGGGGCTTGTGAGGTCCTGATTCTTCGACTGTGGCCGCGGTTGGTGGTCTATCTATAGCCGGCTAGGAACACGTGTTGCCGCTACACTCGGCGACAGTTTCAGTCTCTTCATCTGCGTTGGGGTAGAGAGTCCAAATGCACCGCGCCTCGCCCGGCTCGCAGCCTCCGGTGTACACTTCACATTGAACCTCTTTAGTTGTGTGCGGCGTCGTTCCAGAGGGTTGGCAGTTGTCTGCTGGACGCTGAACCTCACAAACGCCCGCGTGGGCAACCTCGAATTCACTGCCTTGGCATGTGAGGGTTGCGGCGTCGAGGCAATCCACGAAGGAGCAGCCCGGAGGGGGCCCTACATATGAGGGTCGACAGCACTTTCCGTTCGTCTCGCTAGGAGAAGGTGTTGCCGTGCTAGCTATTGTGAGTGGTGAGAAGAGGGCGGCGACGGCAATCAGGGTCGTTAGGGTGTATTTCATGAGTTAATGGGGTTGTAGCAGTCGTGAAGAGGCTGCCACTGACCGGGGGTCAGGCTGACAGGTCAACCTCTTCTGAACAGGACGCTACTCGATTTCGATCCGGCCGGGTGAGCCGAAAGGCAATCTCGCCATCGGGACCTATTCGAAGAGGCGGTCGGTGATTTTCGCAACACCGGGAGAGATTCTCCTCCCATGCACCCGTCAGGACCCGACATGGCGGTCTTCCGCGCCTGGGCGCGAGCGCCCAGAGGACTCCCCCACCTTCAAGGTGCGGTACCGACCCACCCACACCGCCTTCTACACCTTCGCCGATGACGAAGTCCTGATCCAACGCGTGCTGCACGGCAGCATGGACCCTCTTCGGCACGTCTGAATTTGACAACCGACGCCGATCGACTGGCTGTGCACAAGGCTTCGTCTAGTCGACCTCGAAGCTGAGGGGCGGAGAGTCTCCTCCCCGCCCCCGCCTAACAAGACCCGAATATCGGGTCTACTTCCGCTTCTTCTTGTCCGGAGCTTGGGTCAGAGCCGAAGCAGCGACGGCCTTCTGAGCCTTCGTCGACTTGGGGTTTCTCAGGATTTTCGAAGCCTTGGAAGCGACCTTCTTAGAGGTCTTCTCGTTCTTGGCCATGGAATGGCCTTTCCCGGGGGGTTGTTGAGAATCAACAAGGGGACCAGAATGACGCGTACACAACTGCTGCGTCTGCCCCCTGCAGACAGCCTGGGGTCTTCCCCGGAAATCCCCCCAGGCATGCACAAGCCCCGGTTGGCGTACCACCGCCCACCGGGGTGTTTTCGTTTGGGAACCGCTGCCGAGGGCTGCCTCGCGGACGAACCCCGAAACCGAGACCCCTTCCCTCGCCGCTGCCTTCTGGATCTGGGTGTGCTCATGAGCACGCACCCGCACCTTGATCACGACTTCGCGACCTTCCCCGGCGGACAGCTTCGGGCGCCCTCGTCCTCGCGGCGTTTGCATTCCGGGAGCATGACACGACGAATTCTCTGGCCCACAACAAATCGTGAGAATCCACCCTCTCTGAGACCCTCACGTTGGGGGTAGCTCCAATTCCTTGCTTCCGTCGGGTCCGATCGAGACCAAGTCCCCAGCCGCGCTCACGGACTCGTCGCGCAGCGCGACCCACGCGAGGACTTGCTGCGCCCCGGCCGCAAGGTCCTCGAGCGATCGCTTCTGGAATGCCAGGCGCTGGAGCTCGTTGATCATCGCCCGCAGCGCTGTGTTCTCCTTGGCATCTCCACGTGGAAGGAACAGAGAGTGCCTTCCTCCCACCCGAGGAGGCTGGAAACCACCCGTGGAGAGCCAATCGCAGCTGAACGGCATGCCGCTGGCGTTGATCCCGGCAACCGTGAACTGAGAGAACAGCTTCTCAGGGTCTCCAACCGTCGTCTGTCGAGCGACGTCAGCGTGTTGCCCCGCCAACTGCTCGTTCATCAGCGGCATCGCCTCCGCGAGACGGGTGGTGTCGATTCGGCGCGAGCCAAAGGCCTCGGGTGACTGTGGAGCCACCACATCGTCGACGAAGTACATGAAGCCTGCTCCCACGAGGTAGGTCCAGGTGTTGACCTCGTGGAGCTTCGGATTGTCGTCCTCGACCTTCTCAACGGGGTCCTTCCAGATCCGCCGCCGATCGGCGGCCAAGTAGAAACGGTCGTCTGTCGCAAACCCGAAGTAGAAGGTCATCGGTCGTACTCCTCCTTCCAGGTGCTGGTTACCGCGGCCACCGCCGCGAAGTCTCGGTCGATCTCATCGCCGAGGTCGTCCTCGCGGTACCACTGCCGGGCCTGGGTGGTTTCGTAGCTGAGAGAGGCCAGATCCCACTGGTCGCGGGTCCAGCCTTCTGCGCGACGGGCGATAGTGAAAGGGTCTGCGATCCGGTGGTTCTTGGCGAGGCGGATGCAGCGCTCAACGATGGCCTCCTCGGGGCTCAAGCGGCGGCGCCCCTCATCTCCCCCACCACGTCCGGCGACCCCTGCTGTCAGGTCGGCAAGTGCTGACGAGCGAACTGCCGGGCCATCGCGAAACTCACGCAGCCGGGTCGCTGCGGCATCCTCATCAGCCTGGGTAATCCAGTCGGCGCGCTTCTCGCGCAGCAACCACGTCAACAGAGCGCCAGGGCGGTTGCCTCTACACAAAGCGCGATTGGTCAGGGAGAAGAACTCAAGTTGTCCAGCTTCTCCGCCCTGGGCCAAGCCAGCGTTGCAAGCTTGAGCGTAGAGCTCCATCAACCGATCGGTTCTGGTGAGATCAGCTACCTGCACATCCTGCAATCGTGCTGGTCGAGGCGGTGCCTTCGGGGCCCCCTTCCCCTTCGACGTTCTTGAAACAACAGGGGGGCCTGGGGGTCTTGCCCCAAGCCTTCTGGTTTCTAGATTCCTCGTAGAGGAAGAGAACCTGTTTAGCCATGGGCTAGCAGATTCACCTGCAATCTGAGGCTGAGGGCTAGCAGATTCACCTGCAGGGCAAACCGGGTCTTCGGGGTTGTCCACAGACCTGCCCCCAGCTCGGTCCACAGCACCTGTGGATGCTTCTGCAGGCACTTCCGAGCTGGCCTGCCCCTCAGCGTCTGCCGGCTTCCAGTGCACGTTGACGACGTCGTGGACGCCGTAGCGGTTGGCCGCCCACTGCGGAACCTCGAGGGGCGTCAGCCACCCCAAGGTGATCAGACGCCCCCTGGCATCCGTCACAGCGCGCCGGCTGAGCCCGAAGGTCTCAGAGACCCAAGAGCCCTTCATGCGCCCATCGGTCGCGTAGAGGCCCGTACGGCGGTCCCAGAAGACCGAGCAGATGAGGGCGGCCAGGGCGTAGCCGGTCTCGGCGCGTCGGAAGCCTCCAGCCAAGGCCCGCAGGAGCCGGCGTGGGACCGGCACCCGGCGTTGGCGGTTCGGGGTGGCCTGGAACATGGCCCACCAGCTCTGAGAAGCGCTGCAGGGCTGCCCCTCCCCTCCCCCACCGCCGAGGTGGATGTCCTCAAAACTCCGCGCGAAGCGCACGGCGTGGTCCTCGAGGCTCACCAGGCCAATCTGTGCCAGCTGGCGGACATCGCCGGCGAGGGCGCGCATGGCGGTGTCGGATTTTGCGCCACCGACCAGGGCCCGGAGCTCTCGAAGCTGGAAGACTGGCCTCTCGGTGGTGGACTTGGTGCGGCCGTAGTTGCGCCGCTCTGCCATCTCGTGGATCGCGAAGTAGCAGCGCAGCTGCCTGAAGCTCAGATGGCCCTCTCGCAGGAGCCACCAGGCGAGCGCGAGCTCGCAGGCCTTGATGCTGCGGTAGCGGCCCTCGATTGCCGGGACGGTGTGTCGTCCTGGCTGGAAGGCTGAGGGGGTTTTCGGCCTTCTTGGGGCCGTTAGGGTGGTCGTCGTGGGCATGTGCGCCTCCTTGGCGAGGCACGGAAGGCACACAGTTCCCCTGGAGCTGGTCTACTCCAGGGGTTGACGACGACGCACAATCTGGGCTAGGTTCGGGTATCTGATCTCCCGCCCGCCTGACTGGCGTCGCTCTTTCCCTGGAGCGGAACAGGCTCTGAAGGACCACCCGCAGGGGTGGTCTTTTCGTATCTGGGGTCCTTGAGCGGCTCCGCGCCTCCTCTTGGTCGTTGATCGCACCCCCACCCGTGGGGGCGCTCGGATCTCTACACACCAGATGTAGGTGATTCGCGAGGGAGCCGTCAACGACTGCAACCCATGAAGAGGCCCGGGTTTAGCCTCGGCAGTGGTCTCAGAGTCGAGGTAGACTGAGACCGTAGTCTCAGTCAGAATGTAGAGCGGTCTCAGTCAGAATCGAGACTGAGACTATGGTCTCAAAGTCGAAGTGCTTACGCAGGTTGAGTTAGCGACCAGCAGCGGGGCACATGACTGAGACTATAGTCTCAGTTAAAAACTAGACTGAGACTATAGTCTCAGTCCAAGCGCCTTCAGTTGTTGCGGTCACACACTCAGAAGCGGGTGCCCAGAAAAACCTGTGGATGAACAGGCGCCAGCCCCCTCCCCTCCAACCCGACTAAGGCTAGATCCCCCCGGAGGCTCCTAGCCTGCCACACACTCTCGGTGAAACCGTCGGACCCGGCAGCGTCTTCCAGAGGCCCGGCGGCCGCCGGGAGCCGCCTAGGCACAGATGTGCTCAGAGCTCCACCTCTGCAGTCCTTGCGCCCGAGATGTGAGTCTGAGACCACAATTCCGTCATCGCAGCGAGTGGGGCAACGACTGTAGTCTCAGACTCTGCGCGGCCCCTTAAGACTGGTCTCACACTGCACATCGGCCAGACCCCCCCAGGAACCGGATCGTGGGGGAGGGGGGGCTTGGCTCTCCGAACAGCACGAGCCCTAGGGCTGGCCGGCGGATCTCAGGAGGCGCCCGAGTCAGTCACCCGGGAGCTCACCCGTGGGGCCCACCAAACGGGAAGCAGCCCACAGAGCCAGGGCGAGGGCCCCGACGTCCCCACCAGCACCAGGCAAGCCAGTCTGAGACCAGAGTCTCACAGTCCCTGTGGACAAGTCTGAGACTATGGTCTCAGACCGTTGACTCGAGGGTCTCTGGAGGCGCACACTCAGGTCGAACAACGGAAACAACCAGCGGGGCCCCGATGACGACAGTGATAACGATCTCCAACCAGAAGGGTGGCTGCGGCAAGACGACCTCGGTCATCAGCCTGGCCTCGGCCCTCGCGATGCGGGGCTACACCGCAACGGTGGTGGACTGCGACCCGCAAGCGAACGCCACCCAAGCCTTCGGCGAGGAGGCTGAGGAGCTCCACGAGGATCAGTACACCGTCGTGGACGCCTACCTCTCGGGGAAGGGGGCGGATCAGATCGAGATGTCGTTCCCGGACCGGCTTGGCGGGCGGCTCTTCCTGGTCCCGGGGAGCCGGGGAATCTCGACGGTGCAGTTCAGGTTCGATGCCCATGTTCAAGAGCGCCTCGCCACCCAAGAGATCACGGATCTCGATGCGGATGGGCTGAAGGATGACCAGCGTCGCCGCCTGAAGAACTCGCTCGACACCTTGCGAGGCAAGCGGGACTTCGTCCTCGTTGACACAGGCCCCGAGCTCGGTCTGGTTATGACAACGGCCCTCATTGCCGCGGACTACTTCATCATTCCGGTCATCCCGTCCGGCTATGACTTGAAGGGGTTGAAGATGCTGCTCAAGGCGGTCTCTCAGATTCGCAATCGGTATCGCCCGGACCTCACGCTACTCGGAGTTCTCCTGTCAAAAGTCAAGCGAACGAACCTCGACAAGGAGATCCGCGACTACCTCGAGGGGGTCTTCGATCCACAAGACCTCTTCAATGTCGAGATCGCTGACAGTGTTCGACATCGAGAGGCGACGCTCTACGGACAATCAATCCACGAGCACGCACCTGGAGAGCCGGCCTCGGAACAGTTCATGATGCTGGCGGACGAGGTGCTCGCCAAGCTGGGCAACCCGAAGCCGATCGACCAGAGCCCAGAGGGGGAGGAGGCGCTCGGCGACTCTGAGCCCGTGGTCGACGTGCAGCCGGTCGCCCCGTCACGCACCGCTGACGCGTCTGTGGAGGCCTGATAGATGGCGCGCCGCGGCATACCCAAGGGGCTGACACTCTTGGACGGGATCGAGAAGCCCGTGCGAGACAAGCCGATCCGCAGCGGCGACTACCTGGACGAGATGATGGGGGAGGGGAGGCCCAAACCTGTCGTGCCGCCTCGGCCCCAGACTGAGACCACAGTCGTCCCCTCCCCCAAGCCCGAGACTGAGACCACACTAGAAGGCGCTCACAAGACTGAAGCTGCGCCCCGCCGCAAAGGGCGACATAAAACGAGTTCGATCGGTGGCCGTGCGCGACCGAACATCAGCCCAGAGGGGCAGAAGAGACTCGCGATCATCGTCGACCAGATGGTCCACCTGGGCCCTGAGCCGAACCTCCATGGGGGAGAGGTCCTCGAGGCGGCGATCATGGCCCTCTACGACGCGCGAGACTACTTGGACCTGAACAACGTCCGCAGGCGCGGGAAGTACGGATCGGTCGCCCACAAGAACTTCCCCGTGAGCATCGCGGAGAGCATCAAGAAGGCGATCGCAGAGCTCGAGCGGCAGGAGGGGGGGTGAGTCCCTCCCCGACCACCTCTGCTTGCGCGCTTGCGCGACGGTGGGGGAGGGGGGCGCGAAGCGTGTCGGTTCGTTTAGACTCCCGATGCTACGATAGGCCAGTGGTACGCCCTGGCCGTGGCTCGGATCGTGGGCAGTCCCTCCCTGGGTCACCTTGGTCCGTAAGGAATTCGCCGTCCCCAGAGTCGGGAGGCTACTCCGCATCCACACATCGACGAATGGTCACCCGTTGCGCCGATCGCGTCGCGGCGGTGTGGGCTCGACGGAGACGTGTACGCCACGCGGAAGGGAAGAAATTGCAGCGAGGCGGAGTGTAGGCGTGTTCGGGGTTGGTCTATTCGATGGTAGGCATCTCGCGCCGCTGCAGTGCCCGATCTCGACCACCGATCTCGAGAAGAGTTCTCCGGTCCTCCGGAATGTCTTCTTGATGATCAATGAGGCCCGGCTAACAGGGTCAAAGGCGCTCCTCGATACTGTCCAGGAGCTCACCGAAACTGCCCTGCACCAGAGGGGTGGGCTGCAGTCGCGCGAGGAGGTTGATCGCCACGCTGCCCTTGGCGCAGCGCGGGGTGAATGTCTGTCAATTCGTGGGCGATGGATGGGAGATACGCAGGGCACCCTGGGGGACGGTAGAGGCATTCTCCACGAGGGCGTCGACCTCATCCGGGGATTTGTGGACTGGCTAGAGGACGGAGCACAATGGAGGGAGTTGCCGGGGGGGGGTATTACGCGCATCCGGGCTCACGCCTTCCTGGGGAATGCGATGGCCCGATTGGCCTATCACACGCGGGAACACGCCGAGCTAGCCGCTGCGTTTGAGCAGCTGGAGGGGCAGCGCGGAAAGATCGAGGAGTTGCGCAGCGACCAATCGGTGCCCGGAGCGATGATCGCGGCCTGGGAGCGGGACGCGGGCGATGTGCATGTCGGAACGCTTCATTGGTCGAAGGCGTCCGACGAGCTTCCCTATCTAGACGGTTCACGGCCAATGCAAATTGACGGCGCCGGCATCCGGCATTTGACGTTTGCCTCCGAGGAATTTGCACGGCTCTATCGCTGGTCTGGGGACCCCATGATGCTCGCGGAATGGGCGGCCAGCCAGAGCAGCCTGGCGATGGCTCAAGCTCAGACGGCGCGCCTACTCCGGAGTGACCTGAACTTCAATCCAGGGCAGCTAGCACCGACCTCTGAGGTACTCCGGCGCGGCTTTCCACATTCAGGCGCATCCACCCCTACGCTTTCGCTCGAAGACAAGAGCGTCGAGCTCGCACTCGATGCGGAGCGCACCTCGTATCGCGTATGGCGCGTGTATCTTGGACTTCTGAATCAACCGGTACAGGTCTCATTCCGGTGGGCACGGACAATCTCGAACATCGCGCATGCGCTAAGCTACGTCGTAATGCTCGACGGGCCTGAGAAGCGCTGCGCTGCGGCGGCTCTCTCTGAGGTGGCATTCCGTTCGATCCTCGACATAGCTGTCACCACCGGACGACCGAGAGTGGTGGGCACGGCGTTCGACAAGATGTGGTACGGTGGGCTGCTGGACACCGGAAGCCTTGGCGGTGGAGGTGTGCACTATAACGATGACCATCAAGACCGTTACGTCGTCAACGAGCGTGGGTTTATTGACCTACTCAATGTGATCGATCCCGCATGAAGTCCACCTCAAGCAAGAACGGGAAGTGGTTCCTTCCCGACAAAGAAAGTGCGCGCGCGCTGCGGGAAAGTCTGAAGGCCCATTCAAGTTTGACATCGGCTCGGGACTCTGGCACTATTGAGCAGTCTGGTAGCGCTAGGTATCCCCGCGCAGGAGAGGGATGTGCAGATGAGGGAGTCGGGGCGATTCCAAGTGGAGAGAAGCGGCCTCTAGATGCCGGGCTGCGGGATGATTTCGCTGCAGCGGCTAAACATCTCCGTGTTCGGATGGTCACTGAGACGGCTGACGAGGAAATAGAGGAGCTTGCTGACCTCATTGCGCGTGCAGGTGGCGTCACTGATGGGATCCCAATGCCCCAACGGGTCGACTTTGTCGTCAATGTTCGCCTGATCTTGGAGTCCCGTCGTCTGGAGCTCGTGGAGGGGGCCAGCAAGAGAGTCGTTTCGTTAACCATCAAGAATGATCGCGTTTGCCTGTCGGGCGGTGGCACTACGCTTGGCCTCGACGAGGTCGAGCTGGTGGTGAGAAGGAAGGCGGCGCCATCATTTCGGAAGCGCCCGTCTCAGGCCCGGCGGCAGCTAGGCGGCGTAAGCGACGAATCAGTAGCACCTTAGAGCAAGGCACCCGCGCGGTGCCGTTCTTGGCGGACCAAAGTCACCCCGTGGGTTACAATGGGTGCTATGCGCAGCTCGCAGCCCAGCTCTCCCACGTCGCCGCCTTTCCAGTCCTTCACCGACGAGTTCGCCCGTGCTGCTGAGGGGCGTGTCACAGCGCGTCAGGCGGCCGATCCTTCATCACGGGCGCTAATCGAGCAGATCCAGGCAGCCCCGCTCTCTGCCCGCGCCAAGCGGGCGGCAATCCGGCCGCTTGAGATCGCCGAAGAAGACCGGCGGCGGCTCGTGCTGCGTGAGCTGGGTGACAGCCTCGCCCGTTCGCTGGCAGGGATAGGCCTTCGGGTCGAGATCCGACCGCGGCTGCGCAAGCCCCGGCGGTCACGCAGCCCCATGGGGGAGGGGGCGCGGCCGGAGGGGGACAGCGGTGACCCGCAGCACGTTGCGCAGAGCCCAGCGGCAGAAGCTGCCTCAACGACGGAGACCAAGGGGTGAACCGTCGCGGGATAGAGGAGCGGTTCGCAATCGTCACGCTGGAGTGGATGGGCTACGCGTTGGCCCCGATGCCACCCGAGGCCAGCACGCGACTTCTGCGCGGTGAATCGGCCGAGCCAACGGCGAGGCGCCTGGTCCATGCTGCGGTGATCGAGGCATGCGGGCGGCATGACGGCGGGCAGGTCGGCTGGACTGACATTTGCCGCCGTGACGCAATCGCTGGCCAAGGCAGCCGTGGACGCGGCGTTAGGCATCGAGGCCACGCGATGAGCTGACTGGCTCAGACGGCGGAGGAGGAACGACCGGCGCGCGTTGTTGCGTGCCGGCATGGAAGGCGCCGCCCGTGTGGTGGCGGGAGAAGTGGAGCGCGCAAGCGTTCGAGGTGGAAGATTTGCCCCAAGAACCTGATCGAGACGATGAAGACAGGCCCAAGAGTCCTCCGGAACGTGCCACAGATGAACTTCTCGGGGGCGTGATCGAAGCCCCTGATTGGGCCGCACTTGCTGCCGAGCTCGCGCGCCCACTTCTTCCTTTTCGAGGAGTCTCGCCGGACGCGATCTCCATCGCGTTCTCGCCCGAGACCGAAGATCCAGAGGCGTTCCTACGCGACGTGCATGAGCGGCGCTACGACGAGGATGTTGCCGAAGTGCGGTCCCAGGCCGTCTTCGCGATCGAGGCCCTCGGGCGCCAGATCGCGGTAAACGAGAATCAAGATGAAGCGCGGCAGCGCGACCTGAAGCGCTTCTGGCGCTACGAGCCGGTGCCGCGAGATGGGCGCATACCGTGGAGCGCCTTCGAGCGATTGTGGGTCCTGGCTGCAATCCTCGGGGCGTTGATCTTGATGGCGATGTCGGTTGTGCAGCTCGGCCAGCTTCTCGTCGAGGGCGGGTTCGTTGATGACCTCCATGTGGGCCTTCGGTTCGGCTTTCTCCCTCTCGTAGCCGCGATCCTCCTGGAGGTCCTGGGGGACAAGGTTCTGCAGAGTGAGCAAGCGAAGACTCGGCTCCTGACCGCGCTGTGTGTCATCGGCGTGTCGCTCATTGGTATGTGGGCCTACGCGTTCTTGACGGAGTACGGCGCAACGATGACAGCGGAGGCGCAGATCGACATCGAGAGCCTCGCTTCGATCGACCTGGGCGACCTGCTTGATCAGCAGAGGGGCGATTCGCCTCCCGAAGAGGAAGAAGCCCCAGGCTCGCGGTCGGGACCACCTCTTGTGCTGCTTTTTGCCGTCCTCGGCGAGATCTGCGGTGCGGCAGCGCTCGGATTGTGCATCTCGCGCGAGTTCCACCAGCACGGAAGCTGGACCCTCGGCAAACCGAAGATCGTGCGCACGCTCGAGCGCGAGTCGAAGGCTGCGGCTGAAGAGCGCATCGCGACAGGCAAGCTGCTCGCGGGTTTCCAAGGGCGAATGGATCGGATCGAGATCGGGCGCCGGAACGTGGCGGAAGACGCCGTGGTCGTCTACCGCACGCGGCGCGCGAAGCTGGAGATCGCCCGAGACGCGGACCGACTGCAGGACAGAGAACTCCAGATCAGCCCTAGAAGCGCCGTCTCGGAAGACGAGACCCACGCGATCCAAGACCTTGACACGGACGAAGACGACAACCCCTTCTTGAGAGGTACCCGAACCCATGCGTAAGACCCTCACAACCATCGCGTCCTTGCTACTGACGCCTTTCATGGCCGTCTCGCATGCGCAGTCCCTCTCCGTAGTGGTGCCGTCCGAGATGCGCGTTGAGACGGCTGAAGCCGTGCTCATCGCAGTCGTCGCAATTGTGCTCGAAGAGGAGCCCGGACGGGAACTGAAGCTGTTCGACGGGCTGGCGCCGTCAGGGCTAGCCACGCTCGAGGTGCCGGAGGGAAACGAGCAACGTCGCCTGCGGCTCGCCGCGCCGAAGATCAAGGCGATGAAGGCTGCAATCGTGCAGCGCATCGCCCTCGATCCAGAGCGGGCGCAGCACCTCAACGTGATCGACCTTCCGAGGGTGGTCGACCTGATCGCGCAGTCCGAGGCACGCGGCGACGTTGTGCTCGTCGGAAGCCCTCTCTATCGAGTCCCGCGTGAGGCTGACTGGATCTGGGGCCCAGACATGCTTGGGACAGATGGCCACATCGGCGCATCTGCGCTCGAGACACCACTCGGGACCCGACAACGCGCCACGCAGTTGGAGGGGATGCGGTTCCACATGGTGGATACGGAGACCCTTCCCGGTACGTACGAGCGAGGCGTGCAACGCTTCTGGTCGGCGTGGTTGGGTGCTCAGGGCGGCGCGCTTGCAGGGTGGGGGAGCGACGCAACCGCCGTCATGAGCGCCGCACGAGAAGGTCGCGTCGCGACGTTCCCGGTCGACCCACCACTCAATCCGAGCGAAGGCATCGGCGTCAAGATCTACAAGCCGAAGCCCGTCGTGGCGCCTCTATCAGTCCGGGTTGTGGTCGTGCAGGACTGCAGCGGTTCACAAGCGGCGGAGATCAAGCAGACTGGCGCAGCGGCGCTGAGCCTTGTGGAAAGCATGGTCGGCGAGGGGCACCTGGTCGAGCTCGGCATCGTGATGTGTGCCGGTCCGACTGATACCAAGGTCTTCCCGCTACGCTCGATGGGGGGTGGCGGCAGGAACGTTGGGTTTGAGGCGCTGCGAGATCTGGTCGAAGGCCGAGAGAATCCCGATGGAACGCGCGCTCAACCGGAGCTCTCGACGATCAGCGCGACGGTCGACATGTCACACGGTGTCCGGGTCGCTGTGAACCAGCTCGAACGCGGCGATGCAAGTGCGCTCCCCATCCTCGTGATCATCGGCGACGATGGCAGCCTGCACAGCGGCGTGACGGACGTTGACCGACAGCGGGCCCTGCAGCGAGTCCAGTCGTTTCGGAGCGCCAACCCTGCGACGCGCATCCTGTCGATCTTCACGCCCGGGCTCGAGGGCCTCGACGCCGGGCCGCAAAGTCAGGCGGACTTCTTCCGGGCTGTTGCCAGCGGCGAGACGATCGCGAACAGCGTGGGCCTTCTGAAGCCGTGGGTGGGAGCCGCGTTCGACGAGGCTCGGGCCGCGCACCAGGCCGCCGGTGGCACACGGTGATCACCCGGCGCAACAAACAGAGCGCCTTCTGGCCGGCGCACGCAGCGCTGTGTGCGCTGGCTCTGAGCGCTGAGTCCGGCAGACTCGTTCGTGTTGAGACGAGGTCGTCGTGAGAAGTGGTGAGATGTCTGGCCGAGCAGTAACGCGCGCGGAACCGATAGGCTGGCTTGGTTCGTGGTTCCTGTCCGCTTGTGGACTTTGCATAGGGTGGTGGTTCTGGCCGCAGGCGATGGCTGGGGACGATGTGGCTGCGGTCGCGGCTGCGATCGGGTGGATTGTCGCCGTCACACGGTTCGCCGCTGGATGGGAGAGGTGGGACGTGGCCGCCGCTGTGCGGCAAGCGCGAGGGCGGGCGACGCGTTCCAACGCAGGACAGCCCTCCTCGAAGTTTGCGACGCGGAAGGAGCTCAAGGCCAAGGGGCTCTTGAGTGGGAAGGGGGTGTTCCTTGGCATCGAGCCGGAGAGCCGAAGAGAGATCAGCTACGACTTCGTCTCAGAGCTCATTCTGGCCGGTCCCGGGGCTGGAAAGAGTACGAGCTGCGCTGCGCAGATCTTGCTGCGCTCGGCACTGGATGGAGCTCAGGCGGAGAGTGTGTTCGCCGTTGACGTGAAGATGGAGCTCTTCTACGTCACGGCGTCAGCGCATCGCGCCATGGGGCACGAGGTGCTTTGCATCTGCCCCTACGCCGATGACTACAATGCCAGGTTTCCGGGTGCTGATCCGATCGTCGATGCGGGGTTCAACCCGTTCGGCTTCATCACAGATCGCAACACCGTGGACGACATGTGGATGGTGTGTCAGCTCCTCGTACCGGAGAGGGAGGGGCAGAACTCCGACAACGACTTCTTTCTGTCTGCTGGTCGCGAGCTCTTGACCGGGCTTGCTCTTCTCCTGTGGCACCGGGACGGCGATGTCACCCTCACGGGTCTGCGCGCTCTTCTCCTCTCTGATCCCGAGACGTTCGAGGCGGCCGTCGCAGAGATGATGGACTCGACAGCCTTCCACGGCGAGCTGGCGCGGTTCGGGAACCGCATCGGGGCGACCTACACCCGGAGCCCGAAGGAGTGGAGCGGGGTCTTTGGGACGGCGTGCGATGCCCTGCAGCCGTTCCATGCTGATGGTGCGCTGGCGCGGAGTACAAGCATGAGAGGTGTAGATCTTTCGACGCTGAAGAGTGGGGAGAAACCTGTCGCCGTGTACTTCGGGGTCCCCCCCGAGCGGATTCAAAACCTCAGTGGCTACATCGCGCTTGTGATCTCCCTTGCGGCCGAGCTGATCGCGCGCGACAAGGCGCACAGGAGGGTGACACTTCTAGTCGATGAGCTGCAGAACATCTCGAGGATGTCGACCTTGCTCCGCTCGCTGGCCCTCTATCGGCAGCACCTACGCATCGTGATGCTCGTCCAGTTCTTGGCTGCGCTCAAGCGTCTCTACGGTGACTCCTACAGGGAGTTCCTCGGCGTCGATGTTGTGACGCTCTTTGGGTCGACGAGCGACGTTGAGACGCTGGAGACCTTCAGCAAGCTCAGCGGCGAGGCGACCTTCAACCAGCACTCCGTGAACAGCGACCCTACGCTGGTTACCGATCTAAGCACGGGCTTCACGACGAACATGAATCAAGGCAGGCGACCGCTCCTGTCGGTAGGGGAGTTGCGGACGCTCGGTGATCGAGAGCAGGTCTCCCTGATCTCGAACCTTCCTCCGGTTAGATCCCACCGCCAGAGCTACCTGGACAACCCGAGGCTTAGGGTGCGCGCGCGACACAATCCGTACTACCGGCGCCGCGGCGTGTGGGAACGCTTGCTCAAGGTCTTCCTATGAAATCCAACGAGCATGTAGATCTTGCTCTCGGGCTTCAGCGATCTCTGCGGTGGCGGGCCTTCCGCCGCCGCGCTGCTATGTTCGTTGCGGCATTGTTCTTCGCTGAACATGTTGGTCTCCCGCACGCGCGTTGGACTGAAGAGCCGAGACGCGGCCGTGCGGCGGAGACCATCTACTGGAGTGTCACGGGCGTTGCACGGGAGCCGCGCTCACCTCACGCGGGCAACCGCCCCCTTCTTCTCCTGATCCCTATGGACCCGAAGCCAAGCGAGTACAGCGCGATGGTCCTGCATCGCGGGCTGGAACTAGCCGCGGACCGACTCAACATCGTGAGGAACCAGCCATGAGCGACGAGATCAAGGTCGATGGCGACCTGACCAAAGACTTCAACGAAGCGGCCCGCGGGGCCCCTCCGAAAGATCCTGGGGGTCTTACTCTCGAGTACAGGCCTCCGGTTGGTCCGGCTCCCGTTCCTGGAGGCGGCTATCAGGGAGTTGTCTGGGAGCCCGTGGCCGCGGGCGGCCCGCCTGACCTGCGGTTCCGGCTCCACGAGCGTTTCAACGAGGTTGCATCCAGGGTTGGAGAGGCGAAGGAGAGGGAGAAGGGCTCTCTTCTATCAGCGAGATTCAATCGGGAGGCTTCGCTGCGCGCGCGGTTCAACCAGGCTGCTCAGCCAGAGCTAGATCGTGGAGCGGGCCTCTAAGTTTGCGTTGTAGGCCAGACCTGTGCTACGCATAGACATGCGTGTCTTTCTTGTAGAGAAGCCTGAGTCGGAGGAGGAGATCGAGCAGATGCTCCGATTCGAACCTTCATTTATCCCCCTTCCTGAAAAGGGGAGGCGGCGCATGCTCTGGATGCCTGATGTGGTCTGGAGGGCCCACGACTACGCCTCGGAGCGCGGGGTGTGTTCCAGGTCAATCAGCGATACGGCGCTTCGGGAAGCCGCCTTGAACGGCCTCCCGCTTGAACTGGTCTACCCACGCGTCGTCTACCGGATTGCAGAGATGGTTCGTGAGAATGAGGAGCGTGCGAAGAGTGGTGGGGAGTCGACCTAGCGCTCTATCCCGCCCTCGCGATCACGCTCGGCGCGCCGAGCTTGCTTGCGGAAGGCCTCGCCGGGCGAGAGGGGCTCAGAGCGCTGCCGTTCAGACCGTGCCTTGCGCATCCGCGTCATGAAGGCCGCTGCGGCCCGCCGACGCTCATCATCCGGTGTCGCAACGCGCTCGAACGTGTGCGTGGCTTCGTACTCTCGCGCCTTCTCCCACGCCTGAGCGCGCTCCTGGCGCCGCGTACGCCAGTCCTGCGCGAGCTCGGCACGATCGACCGCGTGTTCGACCTGGAGCCCCGCCCGGTCGAGGAGGTAGCGATCCCGTAGGGACTGTAGGCGTTGCCCCGCCTCGCCTCGCACGCCGGCGGCCGCTTGGTGCTTCGCTGCGTGCTCTTCCCGCTCGAGCGCCAAAGTCTCGCGCTGCTGCTTCCGGCGGAGCGTCTCGCTGCGCGGACCGACACGGCCAGCGAGGAGCCCAAACGCTTCCCGGATCGCTGCGCTTCGCCGCTCCTGGCGAAGAAGTCCGGACCAATCGATCGCGCGCAGCGTGTTGAGGCCCTTGCCGAAGAGGGTCGCCTCTCGCGCCGCGAAAGCCTCTCGTTCCGCTTCCTGCTCGACGGCGAGCGCTGCAAAGCGGTCCAGAAACCTGGCGCCGGCCTCCTGCCTGGCGACCGTGACCTGACGCCTCGTAGACACCTTCAGGGCGACCTTGTCCGTGTCGTGCTTGAGATCGAGATCTCTCCACGCCTGGGCATGGCGCTCACGCAGTTCTCTCGACTTGCGGCTGAGCTTGAGGTCCTTCTCGCGCTGTTGTTCGCGCAGGCGCGTCGCCCATAGAGTGCCCGGCGCGCCCGCTTCGAGCTCGACAATGTGCCGAGGCCTGTCGGCGCGGCCGCGCACGTACGTGCCACGGTCGCGAGCGGCGTTGTTCAGGACGCGTTCCTCGCACAGGACCTGCCCGCGGTCACGCTCGTAGCGCTCCGCCCAACGCGAGAGGGCGAGCTTCTCTTTCGAGGAGGAGAGGAGCCGCCCGTCCTCGGGGGAGACCCTGTTGAGCAGGATGTGTACGTGCGGCTGTGGCTCATCTGAATGGCAGACGATCAGGGCCTGGTGCCGGTCGGCTTTGAGAGTCATCAGGGCACCGTCAGCCGCCGCCATCATCTCCTCGCGCGTGAGTTTGTCGGCTTCATCCGGGTGCCAGGAGAGTGTGATGTGGAGCACGCTCTCCTTGGACTTGCGGCCAGTAGCCTTGATCCCGGCTTCCTCCTTGAGCCGTGCCTGATCCATGGCTGTGGCGGCCATGACGCGCCACGCGGCTTCCGGGTTGTGCGTCGCTAGGTTGCGCGTCGCGGTCCAGGCGACTCGTTCGCTGGTTTCGGCATGGTCTTTGTCGTGCAGGAGATAGGCCGCTGCCCCGGCGAAACTACGTCCCTTCTTGTGCAGCTTAGGAATCACGGAGAACCAGCGCCTCGAGGGCAGCGGAGACCTGGTCCCCGAGCGCGTTGATCCGGCTCGCGGTAGCCGTCCAGGAAGATCGAGCTTGCCGGCCCGCGTTGCTCGAGCGGGCGAGCTGGTTCGCGTTGTTGCCAATCGCACTGAGCTCAAGGCCCAGGCGGTTGAGTTCGGTGATGAGGGCGGGGTCGGTGCGACGAGTCGCGCCGAAGGGCACTTCGTACCCGAGGATTCGGCGGCGGATGTACTCAGAAACCTCGAGCCCGGCGATCCTGGCCTGTTGGCGAACGTACTCGTGTTCGGCAACGGTCAGGCGCGTCTCTGCACGCGCTGAGCGCCGCTCTTCAGGTTGCTTCGCCGGTCTGGCCATCGCCGTTCTCCTTTCCTTCGCTCGGGCCTAGGACCGAGAATTGGTCGCTATCCAAGGAGCGAGCCCTTGGTCGGGGTCCACCGTCGATCCGGTGGCGCGCATCCAACCCGCGCAGGGTTGGCCATGGGGACTGGTCCAGGAGGGGAGCTCGGAGGCTCCCCTGATCCTGGTCGCGGGGTGTCCGATGGGGGAGCGAAGTCCCCCGCGGTCGCGATCCAACGGCGAACCGTTGGCCCCATCCAATCCGGAGGGTTGGTCGCCTCCAGGGGCGAGCCCCTGCCGCAAGGAGCGGCCGCCTGCCGGATGCGCTTGCGGGCGATGCCCACGGGGGCCTGATGCGCAGCACTCAGTCATGGGCATCGAGTCCTCGTTCGGGGGGGAAGCCCCGACCAGATCCCCGGAGGGGCCCGAAGGGGATTTTTGTCCGACAAAAACACATCTGGCTACCCGATTACCTGCACACTCTATCCCGACTCCCTTCCCGACGTCAAGGAACGGGGCCGGGTGCCTACGTACGCATGGCTTGTATGCGGCCCCCTGTCCGCCATGCCGGGCAGCAGGTGGAGAGGTCGCGTCGCGGCGGTTGACGTTGGAGCCCGAATCGTGGCATCGCTGATCGATGTCCGATTCGCCGCCATTGCTGCCAGATGAACTCCGGGCCGCTCTGCCGCGGCTCTATGCCACCGAGCACACGGCGGACCCCATAGTGCACGCGAAGCTCTTCACGCCATGGGCGGGATGGACGTGGTTCATCACCGAGTTCGACGGCGACGACACCCTCTTCGGCCTGGTCAGTGGTCACGAGGTGGAGCTGGGCTACATCAGCCTGGCCGAGCTCGAGGCCCTGGAAGGCCCCGGCGGTTTGCGGGTCGAACGTGACCTGCACTTCGCCTCGAGACCGCTGAGCCAGGTGCGCCGAGAGCTGGATGAGGTCCGCGAGACTCCGGGGGATGCGCGCGAAGAGGATCCGCCGACCTACGCAGCGCCGTCGAAGGGGCGCCCGCCGACAACAACGATCGCGAGCCCCGCCGCCCGGCCCGCCATCCGGATGATCGAGACGCTACTCTCCGACGCCTGGGCGCAGGCCTGCGGCGGGAAGGTCTTGCGGCCAGCAGATGCCGCGCAACTGCTCCAAGGACTGATCGGGCGGTCAGACCGCGAGCAGTTCGCCGCTCTCTATCTGAACGGCCGTCACCAGCTCACGCACGCCCACATCGTCTCGATCGGAACGGCCAGTAACACGCTGGTGCACCCTCGCGAGGTGTTCAAGGCCGGTGTACTGGCGAACGCCGCGGCCGTCATCGTGGGCCACAACCATCCATCCGGTGACGTGGCGCCGTCAATCGAGGACAAGCGGGTCGCAGAGAGACTCAAGACCGCGGGCGAGGTGCTGGGCATCCCGCTTCTCGACGCGCTGATCGTTGGTTCGACTACGCGCTTCTACTGCGAGAGCGCCGGCACGGTGTTGACCCTGCCTTCCGATCTTCCATCACGACCGGCGGTCACTTCAGCGCCAACCCATCGTGCGCACGAGCTTGAAGCCGCATGCAGCAGTCTCCTGCAGGACATCGACGAGGTCGTCGAGCGCGCCGGTGAAGAGTGGTGGGACGAGACAGTCACCTCCGGCACCTACCACCGAAGCGAGGCTGAGAGGCTGATCGGGCGGAGTCCTTATCGACCGCTTCCCGATGCGGTCGACCACGACGACGGCCCTGAACCCAGCTAGAACGGCCCGCTCCGATCCTTCGCAAGGGCATGTTCCGCTCCGTGAGCCCGCCTGCAACGAGCAAATGTGGCCGTCCTACTCGACGACGCTGCAAGGGGCTGCGTCCGTCGTGGGGAGTAGGGAGAGAGGGGAGGACGCGGAGCCAGCCCCCCCTCTGGGCGGCTCCTAGGCGCGCTCGAACACCAGGCAGGTGTCGTGGACGCCCGGGATGAAGGCTGAGCTGTGCGAGCGCCTGGAAGACGCGTTCCCGTGCTGCAACCGGATGATCGGCGTGCAGGCGGGCCACAGGCCCCGGTCGATGGCTAGGCTCGTCGTAAGGGTGCTCAGGGGCACCTGCCGACCAAGCCCCGGATCGTGGTAGTCCCCGATCAGCACGGCGATCTTGCCGCCGGGCGCCAGGCCGCTCTGGCAGCACTTCAGGATCCCGCCAAGGCGTCCCATAAACTCCTCGAGTGTGGGAGCCCTCGAGAAGCACCGTGGGTCGTCGCCGTAGCGGATCATCCGCCAGTAGGGGGGGAAGTCGTAGGGCTCCAGGTCGGCGTAGGAGCCAGCCTCGCCGGCGCACCGGCCGGCACGTAGGTCGAAGCTGGTGCAGGGGACCTTCAGGCTCTTGCAGAGGTCCTGGCAGGTGCCGCTGCCCGTCATCGGGTCGAGGACGTGGGTCGGCTCGTAGAAGGCCAGCAGGTCCTTGATGAGGTACCCACCGCAGTTCCCTCGGTAGGACGAGGCGCCCCAGTGGCCACGGTTGATCGTCGAGTGGATGCTCGTCAGCCAGGGCACCGGGCTTCCGGTCCGCGTCGCCGCCGGCAGAGTGATCTGCCGACGGCTAGAGGATGGGCCCTGGCTCATCCTCGCCTCCCATCGTCTGGGGTCGCAACCTCTTCGGATCCGCTGCCAGCAGCCCGGAGGAGGGCGATCTCGTCGTAGGCGATGTAGGCCAGGCGAGCGATGCGCAGGAGCTCGGAGCTGCTGAACCCGGCGGTGGTGTCGCGCCACCCGTCTTGGGTACGGTAGCTGCGGGTCAGATCGAGCGTGTGGAAGGTTCCGTTCTTGCCCTGGTTGGCCCAGATCGTGGCCTTGAGGTTGCCGTCCCGGATGGTGTCGTGTGGTTTGTTGTTCGCCATGATGCTTCTCCTTGTCGTTGGCGGTTGATGTGCCTGTCCGACCGGTGGGGGAAAAGCGAAGGCGTGCAAGGGTTTGGCGCGGCCCTCGGCGCAGCGAAGCGGAGCGAGGACACGGGCCCTTGCAGGGCGAGGGACCCCGCCAGGATCAGCGCACGCTCAATCCGCCCGAAGGCAAGGCGGGGCAAGGGGCGCACGTGAACCTGTGTGCGACAGGGGAGGCCGCCGGCGGTGGACGACGGGTCTTCCGCTAGCAAAGGGCACGGCCGCCACGAATACCGAGCGTCCGGAACCGTAGCAGTCCCGGTGGTGCACGCCTATACCCCAGCACGCCTACCACCGACCTGACCATGCACGACATCAGCCGAGACCGCGAGAAAAGCAGTGCCACCCAAACCACGGAACGCGTAGAGGGCGGGTTTGGTTTCAAGGAACTGCGCGAATGGGTGGTCACCATTGCCGCCCTAGCTGGCCTCACTCTTGGGGTCTTCAACACTGTCAAAGATCAAGAGGATGTCCAGCTGGCAACGCTGCTTGAGGTGGACAAGAAGCTCGACGAGGCGACGGCGCGAATGGGCTCGAACGTCACCCGGACCATGGAAGCCAGCGCAACGCTGTCAGACATTGATCTTGAGGCCGTGTACGCCCTCCTGCGAGACGCGGAACGGCTGCTGCCAGGGTACGCGCGCACATTCTTTCTTCGGGGTCAATGGTGCCTGCTCGCACAGCAGTACAAGTCGGCCCTCGCGAACGCCGAAGAGTTCATTCTCAGGGAGCCGTCTCGAGCAGACGGCCACAACCTCCGAGCGGTTGCTCAGCACTTCCTCGGCAACGCTAAGGAAGCACTAGGCAGCTATGAAGAGGCTCTCGCGCGCATTCCGTTGGACGACCGGCGGACCCGAGCTGCAGCGCTGGCGAACCTATCTGGCGCCGCGCGAGACTTCGGCATGTTGGAGCGCGCCATCGACTACGCCGAACAGGCGATCGAAGAGGCGCCGCACCTCGCGGAGCCGTACACGGCTCTCGGGAGCAGCCTGAAGGACGCGGGTCAGTACGGTGCCGCCGAGCAGCCTTTGCGGCAGTCCCTCGACATCGCGCCTTCCGAGGATGCCTACGCCCTTCTCGTCAACTGTCTTGGAGACCTCGCCAAAGTGTCCGAGAGCGACGATGGCCGGAACTTCCACGCTGAGGCTCGAGAGGCCGCCGAGGCAGGCCTTGAGCAGTTCCCTGAAAGCGCCGCGTTGCAGCGCTCGATCGCAGTTGCGACCTTCAACGAGGCGATTGCACTCTCATCGTCGGGGGAGGACGCCGCCGCAACAGATGCCTGGGAGCTGGCGCTTGGTCACATCAATGCCGCTCTCGAATTGATGCCGGGCCGGGAGGGCCTGCACAGGATGAAGGGTTGGGCCCTGAGATACCTCGGGCGCAACGACGATGCTGATCGAGTGTTCGAGATCGCTGAGAAGATCAAGGGCGGCTGATCCCTGAAGAAGCCTGGTGTTCTCTTTGGTCGGGCTGCAAGCTGGTCAACCGTCTCCTGGATTCGAGCCGTGACCTGAATAGTTCTCGCTTCTCGTGCGTTCATGAGGTCATGAAGAACCAAGCAATGGTTGGAGCGGGACTTCTCACGATCGCAGGCCTCCCGATGGCGGCCGCGCAGAGTAGTCCTCCGGGTGCTGTGATGTGGAGCGTCCAGGCCGGCGGCAATGGACATACCTATCTTCCGGTCAAAGCCAGCGTAACCTGGCCGGAGGCGCGCGTTCTCGCAGAGCAGGCAGGCGGCTACTTGGCCACGCCGGAGAGCGTTGCTGAGAACGACTTCATCGTCGGGCTCGTCGCCGACGATCTCTCGTTCTGGCAGATGGACAGCGGAGGCCAGTCGCAGGGAGTGCGCGGACCCTGGCTGGGCGGCATCCAGGATCCAGCGGGCGCCGAGCCGGGTGGATCCTGGATGTGGTTGACGGCGGATCCCCTGGTGCAGATTCCGTGGGAGACGTGGGGCTTTACCAACTGGGCCGCCGGACAGCCTGGCAACACGAGCGGTGGTCAGGACTGGCTCGCCTACTTCTGCAAGAACGCGTTCGCCATGGGCTGCGGCACCTGGAATGATGCGGGACCGAGCGACTACCCCAATCGCTCCTACATCATCGAGTTCGGTGTGCAGGCGCCCGAGGGCCCGGTTGCGATCCTCGAGCACAACGGCCGCGGCTATGAGATCGTCCGAGAGGCCGCGACGCTAACCTGGGGCCAGGCCGAGGCAAACGCAGCCACGCGCGGGGCGATCCTGGGCAGCCCGAAGGACTCGCAGAGCGACGCCTTCATTCGCGGGCTCCTTGCGCCGGCGGACTTCTCTGGGATCATCGGCCCCTGGCTCGGCGGGGCCCAGGTGCCAGGCTCCGGCGAGCCGCAGGGGACGTGGCTGTGGCCGGACGGGTCCCAGGTTGCTCTGCCTGGAGATCCGTACCCCGGTGAGTGGGGGAATCCGTCTTTGCCGAAGCACTTCCAGCAGCAGCCCAACAACGCGTGTCCGAGCGACAATGAGAACCGAATGCACTACCTCTTCGAGGAAGCGCCGGCCTGGAACGACTTGCCGCCGGACGGATGCAACGAAGGACCTCCGCTGGCCTGGATCGCCGAGTACCCGATTCCCTTCGTCGCGCGAACGAGTGGGGGGGGGGTGGGCGACCTGACGCTCGAGATGGTGCCGCAGCCGACGGGCGATCCGCTTCTGCCCTCGAGCACGCTCGGCGTGATCGTTCTGGTGTCACTATCACCGGCGCCTGGGGGCCCAGGCTCGGGCCCGCTCTCAAGCTATGGCCTCGTCGCAGACAGTCTCTTCCAAGCCAGCCTCGGGTTCTCGCTCCAGGCCTTCTCGCCGGTGCACTTCCCCGCGACGTCGAACCCGTATGAGACGGGACCAGTGAGCTTCCCGGCGGGCCTCTTGCCGCCGGGCCTGATGCTCGAGTTTCGCGCGGTGGCGTACACGCCGGCGGCGGCGCTCCTCTACAGCGGTGTATCTCGGTTGGAGGTGTAGGCGCGCGCGCCTGTAGGGCACGAACGCAGCCGCCCGACGAGGACGGGCCTCGCCGGGCGGTGCAGGGCTAGTTGTGCGAGACGGTGCGAGAGTCGCCAGAACAGCGACGGACTCAACGCTCAGTCCAGGCAGGCCCCCGGCAGGTACCAGATCTTGAGCGAGGATTCGTTGAAGCCCTGGTTGCCGCCGAGCTCGAGGCCAGCGCTCTTGCGCGCAGACCGACGGGTCTGGAACTCGTGGCTGCCAGCGCCGAGCTCCTCGACGTGGAGCAGGGTGTACTTCCCCTCGTCGTGCTTGTGGTTCACGGTGGTCGCGACGCTGGCTACCTCCGAGCCATCCTTGTAGATGGCCATATTGAACCAGGCCTTGCCGGGCTTGCGAATGGCCGTCGCTTGCACGAACACGACGGCGTTCTGGTCGAGTTCGACTCGGAGCGCGGCCGGATTGTCTCCGTCGTTGCCACTGTCGGTCAGGATCGTGTACTTCATCGTGCCTGAGGTCATTGCGGGTCGTCCTTTCGTGTAGAGCGAGCGAGAGCGTTCAGGACCATCCTGGTCCCCGATGAGCTGGGGTCTAGGTGAGGCGGGGTCGGAGAACCGAGGGGGAGCGGATGTCCCCAAGGAAGAGAAGGCGGTCAGCGAGTCTCGGTATCTGGATGCGGAGCCAGGAGAGGAGGCCCAACCGCTGACGGATGCGACCACTGGAGTCGCGGCTGGGGCTGCGGTGGCGGGCCTTCCAGGAGGGCGGCTGCGGGGATCTGAACATGGAGAAGCGGGGGTGGTGGTGGCTGGAGGGGGCGTGCCCCAGTCAACGAGTGAGCTCTCGTGTTCTGGTCGGAATCTTCGGGCGGACCCGCTCGAGCTGAACCGCAAGACCGTCCTCCAGAGAAAGGGCGAGAAATGTTGGCCAACCTCCAAGCCCCCAATCGTTCGCCTGGCCATGACGACCTCAATCCTGCACCCGGCCATGGCGGCGCACGTCCGCCTCCGCCATACGACCCACTTCAAGGCGCATGACCGAAGGTACTCGCCAGAGGATCAAGCGTTCCTCGATCGAGTTGCGCCACTCCTGCATGACCAGCCGGACCAGGTCATCGCCCTGGTTGAGGCCGAGCGACCCGACTGGAAGGACGAAGGAGATCTCGTTGCGCACTTCCTCATCGGGATCGCCCTACACGCCCTCTGCCGGCATCAGGAAGCCGAGCCGCTGCTGGAGTTCGTTGCCGCAGCTCGTCGCGGGACGGACTTCGAAGCGGCCTCTCTTGTGAACCTCGGTGAGGTCAAGCTGATGCTGGGAGATCGTGGTGGGGCTCAGGAGCTCCTGTACCGAGCCATCTCCCTCGAGCCCTCACGGCCGAGCGTCCTTGAGTTGGAGCTCCTCATCGCGAGCTTTGGACGGGACGAGGTCGCCGTGGAGAGCGCGCTCGAAAGGTTGGAGAGCGATCTCCCAATGTGGAAGCAGTGCACGCGTCTCATCGAGGCATTCGCAACGAACACCGACCTGGCATTCGCCCGTCAGTGTCCCTCATGGGGGACTCGCGTAGGGCAGCACCTGGAGGTCTCGCGATGAACTATCTTCGACTCTGGCTGATCACTGCCGCCGCCCTCGTGGGCCTCGCTGAGCAGAGCCTCAGCGCTCCGTCGCACGGACTCATCTTGCGGACCGCCTACGTCCTGGAGCAGGCCGCCCTCGACGTCATAAACACCGATCACCCGATCGAGCTCGCCTCCGACGCCAACTCCTGAGGAGACGCCATGTCGAAGTACGATCCAGGCATCCTGCAGCTCCTCAAGGTCCAGTGCGGATTGGAGAGCGATGCTCCGAGCTCGATGTTCCGAGACTCAGCGTCGATGGACGAGCTCGCTCGGCTGCTCGACCCAGCGATCCGCGCGGGATTGAATCAGGCACCTCTGAGGCTCCGCGACGACTTGACCCAGGACGCATGGGCCAAGATCCTCGCGGACCTCAACACGGCGACCCCCCTCGAGAAGCTGAAGTCGCTTGCTAGGCCTGGGCGACTTGCGGCATGGGGCCGCACGATCGCCGCGAACACGGCTCGCGACGCGCTGCGGAAGAACCGCGAGGCATCCCTCGATGAAGAGGGGCTTGGAGGGGCGGATCAGTTGGTCTGCCAGCAGGACGGTCCGGCTGTAGCGGCTGAAGGGGGCTACTTCGAGCTGCCGCGCCCACTGCGTGTGCTTCGCTCGGCGAAGACGCGACTCGGGCTTCGGGTCCTGATCTTGCGTCTCCGCGGGCGGACCTGGAAAGAGGTCGCACATAAGACCGGAGTCCCCGACAAGACCGTGCGACGGGCACTTGATGGGTTGGTCGCGCTGATCAAGGAGCGCGGGCTCCTCGATGAGCCCGGCTTGGGCTGACCTAGATGTGGCGAGCGCCGGCTTGTTGATCCACAGGACCTCTGGGAGAGGAGGCCGCCGGGCGAAGCGTTCCGGGTGGCGCACGTACGCGGACTCGAGCACCACTGCGCGTCGCGCCCGTTCCGCCTCACGCGGCTTCCACTAAAGGTCCGGGAGAGCCCGACATGTCACGCTCGGGGCCGTGGCGCTCAGCCAGCCACCCCCGAGCGTGGCGGGACGATCTGTTACCCATGTTCCGGGTTGCACACAGGCCGAGGAACCGACGGATCAGGAGTATTGATCCGTCAGCCTCGAATCCTCTGCCGTTCGCCTGCGTAGGGTCATCGTCGGGCGCAACGAGCGCGCGGCGCTACTCAACAGAACGCACTAAGGAGGAACACATGCTGAACTGCTTCTTCGCGGCGGCCGTCTTGCAGGGCGGTATACCGCGGCTGCTGCCCGAACCTATCCACGTCCCGGATGTCCCCTCAGTCACACTCGCGCTGCCATCGCCGGGAACTTGGGCACCCGCTGGTGCAGCCGCGCCGCGCCTTGAGGTGCCTGCGCAAGGGCTCTTCCAAAGCCTGGGCTTCCTGCGCAACGAGGGCGCCTTCCCACCCTCGGTGGCCTACGTCGCCTGGATCGACGGCGGCGTCGTGCGCATCCTCGAGGATGGGTCCGTGGATCAGGCCTACCCCGTTCCCGGCGCAGAGCGGAGCTGGGTCATCCGGCAACGTGTCGAGGGACTCGTGCCCGCAATCGAGGGGCACGGCAGCCCGCATGCGGTGGGAACCCAGGTCACGATGTTCGGACCGGGCTCGCTATTGACAGCGCCACATCAAACTGGACGCCACGCCCTGAGCCTAGGCGCCACGGGGGAGGGGGTCGCAGTCGAGCTCCGGCACACCGGACGCGCCGTCGAGATGCTCTTTCACGTCCCTCCGGGAGCCGACCCCGAGGCGATCGATGTCGCCGTGGACGGTCTCGAGGGCTGGTCGCTGGACGCCTCCGGCGCGCTCCGGTCGGAAGTGAGCGATGGCGGGTTCCAGCTCAGCGCTCCCGAGGCCTTCAGCTCCGACGCCTCCCAGTCGTCGGTTCACTACGTCCTTCGGCCTGGCGGCTACGGGTTCGATGTCGGCCCGTACGACCGTAGCCGTCCGCTGACGATCGATCCCATCCTCTCAGCCACCTTCATCGGAGGCAGTGCCAACGACTCGCCCACCGACGTGGCGGTCGCGAGTGACGAGACAATCTTCGCGTGCGGCTCCACCCTCTCGCCCAACTTCCCCTTGACAGTCGGTCCGATCGGCGCGACAGCCTCGACCGACGGCTTCATTGCGCACATGGATGCGGCGCTCACCGCGCCGATCGCGATCACCCTCTTCGGTGGTAGCGATATCGACGCGCCCTTTGCGCTCGACGTCGCCGCGAACGGGGAAGTAACTATCGCGGGGGCCACCTGGTCTAGCGACTTCCCCGGAGCGTCGGGGCCGGTCGCGGGAAACACAGATGGGCTGGTGGCTCGGTTCAATGGCGCGCTCGACACGATCATTGCGGCCAACCGCATCGTCGGTACTGGTGATGACTCTCTGTTCGCCGTCACAGGTAGCTACGTCGCCGGCTGGATCGAAGACCCAGCGAAGCATGGCGTGGGGAGGGCTGCCTATGTGGCCCTCCTGACTTCCGGGCTGTCGGTCTTCTCCGAGAAATCCATCAACACGACCGACCCCAACACCGAGGTGTTCAGCGATCTCGCCGTCGTAGATGGCCGGGTCTACGCGGTCGGCGTCGTGAACCAGGATGCCTGTGTAGCCCGCTACGACGCCTTCTTGTCTCAACCGCAGGTCGACATCCTTCTGGACTTCGGCGCTCTCAACAGCGGCGTAGACGAGTTCGGCAATGTCGCGCTCAACCCGGCAACGGGACAACTCGTTGTTTCGGGAGCATTCGATGGGCAGAGCGCCGGACTGGTGGCAACGATCAACATCCCCAACCTGGTCCTCGCGTCCGCGGTCCAACTGACGGGATCGGGCAGCAACAACTCAGCCGGTGCGGTCGACGTCAACAGTTCGGGCGAGATCTTCGTCACCGGCTACACAAACTCGCCGGACTTCCCGCTCACGATCCATGCGGACCAGCTTGCATTCGCGGGTGGTGGCTTGGATGCCTTCTTCGTTCGCCTCGATAGCGGCTTGAGCCTCCTTTACAGTTCGTACCTCGGCGCCTCCAATGGATCCGAGGTCGCCGGCGCACTAGACCTCCAGGGGGAGCGGACGGCTGTGATCTACCTAGGCACCGCAGGGAGCGCTCCAGCTGCTGCCCCCGGTTGGGATCCGTCGCCCAACGGAGGCAATGGCACCTACCTCGCACGCGTCGCCGTCGACCCGCTGACGCCCGCCTTCGGGGTGGAGACGGCGTCGATCAGCGGACAAGGAACGCAGTCGCTCGTCCTCGACCCGGGCATTGAGTTCGGCGGCTCCACCTTCATCATGCTGGGCTCTATCACGGGCACCTCTCCTGGAATCCAGGTGGACGGCCTCGTGGTCCCCCTACAGCCTGACGCATACTTCGACATCGTGCTCTCAAGTCCCTCGCTGGTCCTAAGCACAGGGGCAGGCGTTCTCGACGGCTTCGGACAGGCACTCGTAACCTTCGCCGTGCCGCCCGGCCTCAGTGGCAGTCTGGCCGGCGCGACACTGCATCACGCCTACGTCCTCCTTGGGACCGGTGGCACCCTTGCTCTCGCGAGCAACGCGGTGCCGGTGACACTGGGGCTCTAGGGAGCCCGCTCCGCCGAAGCTCGCCCTGCTGGGCCCTCTCGCGCAGCAGGGCGGGCAACGAGCGATCTGCAGGCGCTCGAGGTCGCTGAAACTGATGGGGGAGAGACGACGGCCGCAGAGACTAACGCAACCCGCAGCGAAGCGGGGACAGGCACTTCTCGCCAAGGGGCCCGGTTCGAGAGTCTGAACTTCGTACGACCGGGCGCCGCTGTGCGACCACAGGGGCGGAAGCAATCCGGGCAAGAGCAACTCACTGTAAGATCCCAATGCAATACGTCATCCCCACCCTTCAGACACTCCTTATCTTCGCACTTGCCACAATTGTGCTCGTTGAATCACGGCCTGGCTCACGAGGGCCGCGACGCTCGATCACCGGCATCGGGATGGCGATCCTCCTCGCAATGCTCGCACTCACCGTCATCGACGTATTCATGGAGTCCGGTGTTCGCTCAAAGCTGGCAGAAACGCAGCTCGAGCGAGATTTAGCCGCGCAGGAGCGGGACCAAAGGACTGCTACATTTATGGCCTACCTTGTCTGCGTCGACGAGGCCGAAGAGCAGACGGTCAGTTTAGAGGGCGCGGTCTCGCGAACCATCGATCAACTTGAGCAGACGCGAGGCGAGATGCTCCAGTGCGCCGAACTCCTAGGCGCACCGTCCGAGATTCTGGAGACGACGAAGTCTGTGGCGCCCGCTTCACTTGACGACCCCGTCGAACTCGAAAGTGCATCGAGGACATTGGAAACACTGATTTCGGGATGCATTGCAAGATGCCAGACCCAGATCGACCTCTGGCGTGACGTCGGAGTGAGTGAGGCAACCCTGGCGATCATCGAGCCAACATTGAAAACGACCAAGGCGCAGCTATTGGCGGACATCTCAGGCTACGAAGCGCTGACCGTCGACGAAATGGACGCAGAAGCACACCTCATGCATGCCAGGATGCTTGTCGCCAAGTTCAGAAGGCACGCAAGCCACCTGCATCGCCAGCTGCCGCTGGCCGTGGAGCGCTTCTATCAGCGTCTCCGTTACTCCCAAGAGAGGGGCCTGAAAGAGAACTTACGGGAACTCCGAAGTCGATGCGAACGACCGGCGATAGCGCCGCAATGACAGTCTTAGCGGAAGCACGTTCAGCCGGCGGCTGAACCTCTGGAACGCTGCCTTGAGGCTCACAATCTCAATCTCACAGCGCCTGAATCCGTGGGGCCCATTCGGGGACGCGCGAGCCGCGCCGTTCCGAACGGCCGCGTGCAACGAGTACAGCCAAGCCGGCGAATCAGATTCGCCGGCTGGCTGGTGTATTCAGCGAGGACGCTGGAGCCAAATTCGTATGAACGCCTAGCCGCCCTCGGAGCTCCACGACCTTCTTCGGGTCGCCACCACGGGCCCTCTGAGAATGCACGCTCCTCGACACTCGAGAGGGTACTATTCGACCAGCGAGCTCGAGGCCGCGAATCCACCCGTGCAGAAGGCCGACGATCAGCGTGGGTGCGAGCGGCAACTACTCTGACACCGTGCGGTTTGAGGACCGCTAAGAGTTGTCGCGGATGAACCTGTCCGTCCCAATCGTCCTTGAGACGTTCGGATAGTAGAAGCCCCGCTTGGTCATTGGCTTGCGCGCGTCGAGAGCACGACGGGCAACGAGATAGTGAGTTGGCGGGTTCAGACGTCGGTGGCCCCACCCCAGGTCGGTTGCAAGGTCAGCGCTATTGGCGGATCCGGACGACCTGCCAGCCATCGCTTCAGCTACAGCGAGGGCGTCTCCTTCGAGGCTCCAGCCCATCACGGACTCGTCCATCGAGAAGAACAGCTCCCACTCTACTTGGACGACTTGGGGCTGACCGCCAAGTTCTCGCGGCAGAGTCACAAGCCCACGCTCTTCCAATTCGTCTAAGGCCATCTCTAGATCACCGTCCTTGATCCCGAGAAAGGATCGGATGCCGGCGACAGGGAACTGTTCGGAGCCGGGGCAGCCGTCTTGCGAAATCTCGCAGAGATGTCGCGCGATTTTGTCTGTGTCAGTATGCAGTCTCATCCCTTCCCCTTCCTTGCGTCCGTTTCCAGCAGGGTCCAGTGCGGTTCGTGCCCGGCGGCCATGATGGAGTCCGCGGGGTTCGCCGGCACCGAGCCCGATTCATTCGCGTCCGGTACGGAGACATTCCACGAGTATCTCGCTCGGGGGTTGCCCGCTCCCACATCGAAGATCCGCACAAGCACGTCCTGCGTTCCGCCGTCTTTCCGGGTCCGGTAGCATCTGTACTCGGCGATCAGGCGATGGGCCTCGAAGATGCCGTTGCCTTTCAGGATCTCTCGAACGTCGGCATCCGACTCGAACTCAGCGAACTCTCTCATGGCTCCTCGACTTACGAACGACCTGTGAGGCTACGTTCAACGGTAATCAGCTCAGAGAGCTTGGTCGCAACACCTTCCATCGTCTCCTCCGCTGTGTTCAGCCCGCCCCTCGAGGCCAGCAGGGGGCTGACGTCGCGGAGAGCCTCATACGTTGTTTTGTGTACAACCGGGATGAGCCGTTCACGGGCGAGGAGCGCCGAAAGCTCCCTCTCAGCAATGCCCTCCGCGGAGATACGGTCCAGCAGAGCCGGGGTTACCAGCACGACTCCAACTCGTGAATTTGCCAACCCCTTGTCAATCGCGCGGAGCAATGGAACACCGAGGCCGACATCCTTCTCACTGAACCAGACGCGGACACCGGCTGACTCCAACAGACCGTGAAGCTCCTGCGCAGCCCCCATCCGGTCGTCCCACGCATGGCACAGGAAAACATCCCGGAGGTCGGGGACCTTCGCGAGGCTCTCGACGCTGCTCCTCACCGATGTCAGTGCACGAACCTCGGTAGGCGTGTAGGACACAGATGAGCCGGGCGGCGACCAGTGCGGCTTCGTAGTGGCTCGGACTCTGCCGCCACCGCCACTCGAACTGCCGCCGCCTCTATCGCCTGAATAGGAATAGGACGACCGCGGCGAGCTCCCGTAGCTGGCGTATCGCCCATAGCGGCCGCCGCATGCAGGGCAGTCCGCAGCTGCGTTCGGTGAACTGTGTCCCCGTACAGGTGCTGTGCATCTGGCCATGCCCTTAGATTCCCTTCCCCAGGTCCGATTCATAATCATTCATGAGCGGCCAAATCAAAAGCTGTGCCAACGACCCAGTTCCCGTAAATATTGGTTGGGCCCAGAGCGTGGCTGCCAATTCGACAGAAAGGCCTTTCAAAACGGCCCCGCCCGCCAATTCGGCAGCCACGCCAGGGCTGCCGCTCTCAGGATTACGTAGCCCAAACCCCGCGGCAAGGCGAAACAGGCTACCGAGAAGCGGGGGACCTCAAGGCCTGGGCCACGAACATCGCAACGCGAAGAAGGAACTCAGAGCGGCTTCTCAAGCTTGCGTGCCATGAGCTCTGCCTCTTGAACAAGCTGAGGCTCGAGCTTCTCTAGGCGCCCAACGATGTCCATCGCACCGTGCCAGACAGTCAGGATGAAGATCCGCCCGTCGAAGACATCGCACACCAGAACGTGCTCACGGACGCCGTAGAACTGCAGCCGCCCGGAGTAGTCCGAGTGCCCTCGGAGCAGCCCCGGGTTCTCCTCGAGGCGCCCAAGCGCTGCGTTCAGGTCGTCTAGGTACTCGCCGGCGACCCTCGAACTCCACTCCCGGACCGAACGCCGAGCGATCTCGTCCAGATCGGCCAGGGCCCTGTCTGTGAGGCGCAGTTCGCTCATCCGCCGCGGCGCTCCGTGCGGTACTCGTCCAGCATCCCGCGGAGGTCGCCTGTGAAGGGCCGCGTGCGGCCGTGCAGGACGTCGCCGTAGCCCTCGAGAACGGCCTGGCGAAGCGCTGCGGCGTCCGTGCGCTCCTTCCGCTCGCGGATCAGCGCACGAACGAACTCACTGGGGGTCGAGAAGAGGGTCCCGTCGCCCGAGTTCTCGTCCAAGAAGGCGCGCAGCTCGTCGGTGAGGGACAGGTTGATGGATCGGGCCATTGGCTTGCCTCCGTGGTTGGTCTCTTCCTCAAGATAGCACTGTGTGACGAATATTGTCAAGTATCGTCACGCTGTGGCGGCCAGCTTGATGGGGTTCAAGGCCCCTCAGGCAGCCACGGCAGCGAGTGGGCCGCAACGCAGGAGGCTCACCCGGTTGGAGTGACGAGCTGATCTGGCCACCGCAGAGGACGCGCAAGGGCGGCCGATAGAGCGGAGCCTGGTCCAGCACATCCGCGGCTTCCTACTCGAGCAAGCGCTCGGCGAGGCCGAGAGGGGAGATGATGCGCACCCCGTGCACGACCTCATCGAGCAGGTGCCCGAAGTCGAGGCGGTCCCCGGTGACGAAGAGATCGGCCTCCGCCCGGATGGCCGCGCAGAGCAGCGGCACGTCCTTCGAGGCCAGCTTGACCTGCAGACCGAAGACGACGGTCGGAACGATGTCGATGGACTCCCGCAGCGTCTCGAAGGCCTCAAGCCAGGACGGACGCTTGAGGCGGAGGTTCTTGCGCGCCTCGAGGATCGCGAGCTCGCTGGTGATCAGCTGAGCGCGGGCGGTGCCCAACGCGATCAGTCTCTGGGTCGCGCTGCCGGCGTTGCTTGCCGAGAAGAGGACGTTGGCGTCAAGAAAGACCCGCATCGAGCTCACTCGAGCTCGGGCAGGAGCGCCTCGATCTCGGGCTCATCCTGGGCGAACTCCGCGATCCGCTCTTCGGTGTAGATCTCGATCGGGACGCTGACTGCAGGCCTCAGGAGGATGCCCTCGGGCGTCTCCTCGGCGAAGAGTTCTTCGCCGGCCTCCAGGCCGAAGGCCTTGCGAAGCGCTGCGGGGATCGTCACGACCCCTCGGCTGTTGATGATGATGCGTTCGGGCATGTTGGGCCTCCCTTCCAGGTCCACATGCAGTATAGCAGTAATTCTGCATTGCTGCAAGACTGTCATTGCTGGCGGGGTCTGGAAGGTCGATTGGGCCCCCCCACCGCGCTGGTTTTGGTCGTGATAAAATATATTATCACGAATCACGCGTCCAATGGAGCGAGCCCGAAAGGGTCGTGAGAGTCTTGGCTTGAAGTGCACACATCGTGCGTGTACAATACTCACGTTATACGCCGAGCCCTAGCTGGCTCCGCTGCCCGGTCGTCACCGTTCGTGCTTCTTCATGGGACTCCTAGAGGTCGCGACCAACGCTCTCACCATCTCTCTTTCGACCCCCTCGCGATGACGCAGAAGCCCCGGAGACCGGCGACCTCGCGCAGCGGACGAGTCGACCCCTGATCCGAACCTCACATGAGTAGGAAACAGTGGTCGTTCCCTCCGCTGGCCTTCGAGCGCCAGATCGACTCCAAGGCCAGCGTTGACGAACGACACAAGCACTGACACCAGCAACACCACCGAACGAGACTTAGACACCACGATCTGGGAGGGCCTCACGGATGCGACCGTCGAGCCCTCCGCCATCGAGGCACGCATCGGCAAGTGGCTTGTCATCAAGCTGTCCAGGTCCCCTGCCGTTGCTTCGGCAGCGGTCAGCCTGTTGGCCCTGTTGGCCATCGCTGTCGCCGCCTGGCAGAACACGCCTTGGTACGCCTATCAGGCAGCGTTCGGTGGACAGCTGATAGCCCTCCTAAGCATCTACATCCATGTCAACCAAGGAAGGGAGTCCCCGAGGCTCCAAGCATGATCGCGTGAGGCTCAGCTTCAACGTTACTTCGAGGGTTCGGGAACAGCTCGGGCGCCTACAAGAGGACTGTGAAGCTGAGTCCCTCACCGAAGTCCTGCGCCGGGCCTTTACGGTCTACGAGGACCTATTGAAGGTTCGGCGCGACGGCGGCCAGGTCGTCCTCGAGCATGAGGACGGCCGCCGCGAGGTGTTGAGGGTGTTCTGATGGCGCGCAGACGCAAGAGAGGCGCTCGCGGAAGAAGATCGCACGGGCTCCTTGACAGTCACGACCTGGAAAGTGCGCGCGAGTGTGTGATCGCGGAGGCCAATGCGGAACTCGAGTACGTCGGCCCGCCTTTGAACTGGCCGTACGGTCCGAACACAGAACTGGGCCGAGACTCTAGCCCATCCGAGATACTGGACTGGATCGGCGCTTTTCGAGACTCTCTTTCCGATATCTTCGAGAGGCTTTGCGACGGATTCATGGGCACCCCCGAGCAGGCTAGGGAATTCTATGAAAGCTCAGCTGTTACGTCTCTACTGGCCAGTAGCTCAAGGGCCCTTCGACTTCATCGTCAGGCGAAGTTGCTAGCCAGAACCGGTGCGCGTTGAAGACCCTAACCGTGATCGACGCGCTGACCGCGGCGACAGCCCTGCGTCACGGCCTTCATGTGATGACCCGGAACGTGTAGGGCATCGTCTTCAACGATCGCTGACGAGACTGGCTCGGGGTAGTCGCTCGCAGAAGCTCCTCCACGCTCGACTGGGTTGGCTCGATCTTCATGGCGCTCTTTGTTGCTGCTGGCCGCGGCACGATTGCCGGGACACATGGTTCCTGTCAGCAGAGACGCCATCCGTGACAGAGATCCCGGGTGATCTAGCCTCGGCGGCCGCGGACCCATTCGAGAGACAGGCGCGAAGATGAGATGACTGAGACACCCAGCACGCGCGCCCTGACCACCTCGAGCGGCCACAGCAGACGGCTGCTGTCGGCCGAGCAGTTCCACCAGCTGGCAGACGTCCCGGCGCCCGCGGTCTGGCTGGCCAACGTCGACAAGGCAAGCTGCCGGGTTGGGTCTGGAAGCGCGTGAGCGCCTAACCCTCCAATCGGCTCGAACACCATTGGATAGCGCCACTACGGAGGAAGAAGTGGCTTTCACAGCCCGCCTTCCTCCAAACGGAGGGCGCTAGCGTCACTGTTCCATCGATCTCGACCTCCACGGACCACCTTGGGTGCCCACCGACAGTGTTGAGCTGGATCTCCTCTCCACAACCACAAGGACAGAGCATCACAACGCTCCAGACGTGCTCGCCCTCGCCAAGCAGATAGACGGTTCGAGGGCGCAAGACCTCGGGAGGCTCTTCTACCCGGATGGTCTTGAGCGCAGCCGGCCGCCGGACGAAGAAGCCCTTCGCCCACGACCAGAGGCGGTCAATCCAACTCATGTCTCGTCGCCCTCACCAAGGCCCGGCATGCCCAAGAAGGGCGTCGCATCTCCCCTGCCCACTATCCGCTCTTCGTGAGGGCCAGCTCCTGGGTCCTCTTCGAGCACCCAAAGCGTGTTGGTCAAGCTCACGCGTTGGACCGCGTAGGCGGCGTTCTCGCCAGACCGGAAGGGGTGCAACCGCGAGAGAAGCTCGATGACCGCAAGGCTGGCGAAGTAACTGTTCACGCTCACCACGGCTGGACGGTCTTCCTGGACGCCCTCGATGTAACCGCGCTTCAGCCTGTCGACGTACCCTTCGGGATCGGTGTCGCGCAAGCTCTCCGCTTCGAGCGCTTTGGCGGTGAAGACGCCGCGTTGAACTAGGCCTGCTCCATCGGGGCGTAGATAGTGCACAGCCCCTGCCACCTGATCGACGTCACCGTGGCCGTCGCCCTCCAGCTTCACGCCGAGGTCGATGTAGGCCAGCGTGTAGTAGCGCGCCAGGCGGTTGAGGATACTCCGCCCCCCGAGGCTGTCCATGCAACCGAAGACGACGTCGCAGGACGCGAGGGCTTTCCGGGCCTGGTCATCCTGGAGCGGAGCGTGGAAGGTGCTGACGGTAGTTCCGAGGCCCATAGCCTCCACGGATCGTGCCAGGACCTGAACCTTCGGCCGGCGTTGCACGGCATCCTCCATGGTCGAGCCGACGATGCGGTTCAGGTTCTTCTCCTCGACGTGGTCGGGGTCGACGAGGACTAGCTCCCCCACCCCCAGACGCGCCAGCTGTTCGACCAGAGGGCTCCCTGTACCTGAGCATCCGGCGACACCCACGGTGAGTTGGCATAGAAGGTTCGTTGTCCCCGCTCCGAAAAGCTGTGCGTGTCGTACGGCGAACTCCGGCACCGCCCCGCCGCTGTCCTCTGTCCAGATTCGGATGTCGTCACCGATGACGCTGATCTTCGAGATCGCCTCGAAGGAGCCATCGGGATGAACCGCGCGAGCGATGACCGATCCACCGGGGAGCAGGATGGCACTTACGTGTGGGCGATCACCATCGACCCAGCCGAACACGGACTCGAAGAACTGTCCGTCGGACTGGTCGTCGGTTTCGGAGAAGTGCGGGTACCCGCACGGGTGTGAGTGGAACTTGACCAGGGCCAGCCCCTCGTCGTTCGCCCTCGACAAGAGCGGCTCCAGGAAGGTCGGTGGCCAGGTCACGTAGCCAGAGCTGCGGTCGCAGAGCTCGTATGGCACCGCCTCGATCTCGTGCAGCATCAGGGCATCGGTGCCTCGGCGACCACACAGGGCGATCGCCACGGCCTCCTTGCCGTCCCCTGGAAACAGGTGGGCGGCCAGCAGGGAGTGCTGGCCGCCGGTCATGCGAAGCTTCATGCGGCGACCCGGAGCTCGCGCACAAGCCACTCACCCACGAGGAGCATGTGCGTATCAAGGCCGTCGGTTCCAGGCAGCCACGGGTTCTGGGCCGTCCTGTGGCGGGACCAACGCTGCCAGACCTTGCCGTCCAGCCGGTGATCGGTGAGCTGCCGGATGGCGGCACCGTCGATCCTGGAGAGGGCCGGGTGGAAGTAGGCCATGTCGATCTGGGCCTCCGGGTAGGTCGCAGCAAGCTGCAGGGCGACCGACGTCGAGTTGGTCTGGTAGCCGCCCGGGATGGCGTACTCGTGGATGACGAGCCACATCGTGTTGCCGTCCCGGATGGCCTCCCAGGGCCACCCCATCTCCTCCAAGAACGCGACGTCCTCGGGCGGGAGCGTGAACTCCCGCCGAAGGTCAGCCACAGGACCCCTCCGTGGTGTCGCAGGGGATCGTCATAAACCGCTCGACGCCCGGCCGCACGAAACTCACGGTCTCGCCAGGAGCGACCTCCTTGGTCTCGCCACCCTTGAACTTCTGAAAGAGCTTGTGGGTCTCCGGGGTCTTCTCGACCAGCCGCAGGATCTGCTGTCCGGTGAGCTCCGGGTGCGGAACGCGGATGGTTTTGCGGTCTACGCGGATGATGTAGACCTTCGCGTGGGGCTTACCGCAGTCCGCCGGGTGTTCCTTGGTGAACTGCTCTACGTCGAGCTCGTCCTGAAGCTCTTGCTCGGGATCATTCTGTGTCATGGTTCTCTACCTCGTATTGGTGCCGTGCCGGCTACTTCTGGACCACCGTGGCACCAGGCCTGCCTGCTCACCCTCCTGTGCCGTGCTGGGCCCCCGTCGCGGACATTGATCTCGACGAAATCACGTCGCCCTGAGAGACCCCGGCGGCACGACGACCGACGACCTCACAGGGCCGTCGTAGACCCCGATGGAGAGGACGTCGTACTTGTTGGCCCACGTCTCGAAGTGGAAGACGTGCTGCTGGCCGTTCGCGTCCTCTAGGCAGACTTCTCCGGTGCCAAGCGGGCCTCTGCGGCGGTCGTACCGGCAGTAGCTTCGCAGAGCGTCCACGAGTTCAGCTTCGGTGACGCAACCGAACCGCTCCCGGAAAGCGGGAGACTCGATGCAGTAGCGGCAGGGTTCCGCCGCTGTGTGGTCGTGTGGCAAGGCCGTCACGAGACCGACGAGCGGCTCTCCCCTGTGCGCCTCCTCAATAAAGCGCCAGAGGGTCGACGGGTACGAGTTCCCGAACGTCTTGGCGAGGGCTTGGATGGACTTGATGTCCATCGCGTGATCGCTCGCCTCTTCGACGAAGCGCCCCTGCATGAAATTGAGCTGACCGGCGGCGTAGTTCGCTTCGCCTTCGAGCTCTTCCTGACACGCCGGGCTCAGCAGTGCCTCGGGGTCGCCGAACAAATACCGCTTATGGTGAGGAATGAGGCTGTGACCGATCTCGTGCGCCTTGATCCACCGATGCTTCAGCTTCGGAGCCTCATCGCTGATGAGAACTCGGCCGCGAGTGGACTCTCCCGACCCCTCTTGCCAGGGAAGCCACAAACCCCAAACCTGTGCTCGCTCTGCGATCGCAAACAGACTCTCTACAGCCTTCTTGGCAAGACCGATGGTGCCAACCTTCGCCCGGTGCACCATTTCCTGGCGCAAGCTCGGGTCGGTCAGGCTGAAGTAACGAAGATCCAGCTTCAGCCGTTCGAGGACTTCGTCGGTATTCAACGGCGGCTCAGCGCCCACCTCACGCAGCACACGTGAGACGATCCCCTGGATCTCCTCCGCGGCGAATGGATCAATCGGAGTGTTTTTCATCCCCTCATTCCGTGTAGTCCCCCAAGAAGCGAATGATCTGGTCCAGCTGCTTCTTCTCTTCCCGGCTGAGCTTCCCCATGCCACGGGAGAAGGCTGCCCACTTGAACTGTTCGACGCCTTCACGGAACTCCGCGGCATCCTTCTGAACACGCACGGCTCCAGCGAGGATCGAAAGGGTTCGGTCCTTCAGCTTGAAGAAGTCCTCCAGGCGCGCGAGCGTTCGAAGTGATGGCACGAACGTCGGGTCGGATTCTGTCCGGAGGACGTCCTCCACCGGCACGCCAGCCTGTAGGGCGAGCTTTGCTTCAGTCAGCTTCTTCTTGCGTCGCAAGAGAAGCAGCAGCTCTCCGAGGTGCTCCGGCCCCTCGTTCGCCGGCGCCGGGAGATGAACTCCGGCTTTCTCGAAGGCCTTCTCGATGACGTCCTGCGCACGCGCAGCTTCCTCGTCGAGATCGAGACCTTCGTTTTGAAGAGCCTGTCTCAGCTCTCCTTCGGACGCCTCCAGGATGGACTCCCGGAACGCTACGGACATCGCTCGGGCCTTGGCCACGAGCTCCGCGTTGTTCTTCTTCATTGCCCTTCCTCGCTTTGGTTGTTCTTGGCTGACTCAGTGAGCTTCCGCCAGATGCGCTTGTTCACCGTGTCGTACCGGGGTCTCTCTATGCCGAGATGAGCACAGGTCTCGGACGGAGAAAGTTCGAGCGAGCGACAGCGAAGCACCTCAAGCGCTTCCTCGTCGTGCTCGAAGAGTCCCTCCAGCTGCGCGAGCTCTTCCCGAGCAAGGACGACATCCACCACGATGGAACCCTCCGCCTCGTCCGGGCGATCGCCGGGATCGAGCTCGTCCACAGAATCCTCGGCCCAGGCATGCGGCTGCGCCCTCCTGACCCTCAGAGCCTCCCAAGAAATGCTCTGCATAGATCGGATCAGGTGTTTGACAATGGTGACTGACCTTCGCCACCGCCTTGAACCCTGCAGCGTTCGGACGATGGCTTCTTGGAGGAGATCGTCGGGGTCAGACCCGGCGTTGGGGCCGCTCATCCTTTGGTTCCAATAGGATCGGGCCACCCACCGAAGGGTCGCCTTACCCTTCTCGGAGAGCCCGGCGATGGCCAGGGCCGCTTCTTCGGGGCTTGCGCGGTCGTCCTCGGGGGACGTGGCGGGCTGTGGTTGCGATGCTGTCATAGAGTCGAGACCCTCCTCTGCTCCCCTTTGCCGTGCCCCGGCGGACTCGCGGACATCGGATTCCGAGTTTTCTGAATCGGCCATCAAAAGGCTCCGAGCTCGTCGTCAACCTCGGCAGCCTGCCACTGCCGCATCTGAGTGGATCGGTGACGCAAGTGAGCGTCCTGCCACTGCTGAAGGGTCCAGTGCTTGACCTTGCGGGCGACCGTGAACGGCTCCAAGCCGCGGTGCTGTTTGGCGACGCGAATGCACTTCTCGACGATGCGCTCCACTTCAGTGGGCTGGCAAGGATTGGTGCCGGCGAAGCTGCCCCCTCCCCCATCGCGGCTACGCCGAGTAGCTCCATCGCGATGTTCTCTGAGCTGACTTCGGTCGGCCTCCTCATCGGCGATGGCGATGAACGCGGTCCCGTCCTTCGAGGTCAGGTCGAAGAACAGCGCCGGTGGCTTGGAACCGCGCGTCTGGGCGCGGAATGGCGGGCAGGTGGGCGGCGTCCCTGGGGACACTTGACAGCGGGGTCAGGGTGTGCGATCATGTCTAGATGATCTAACCTAGACGAGGAGACCTGCACATGATCTGGAAGCTGGCGGAAGCCAAGAACAAGTTGAGCGAGGTGGTGCGCCGCGCCCTTGCTGGTGAGCCCCAACGCATCGAGCGCCGGGACGACGCCGTTGTCGTCCTCTCGGCCGCCGAGTTCGACCGACTCACCGGCGCCCGCCCAGACTTCGTTGAGTTCCTCATGAGCTGGCCGGACATCAGCGACCTCGATCTGTCGCGCCACTCCGGCCCAGGTCGGGCAACCGATCCGCTCGAGGCGCTAGGACTCGACGATCAGGAGCGCCGCTCATGAGGGTCCTGCTCGACACCTGCGTGATCTCGGAGACGCTGCGTCCCAAGGGCGCCCAGCGGGTCAAGGACCGCGTCCGCGGCCTCACCAGCCGCGACACCTTCATCAGCGCGTTGACGCTCGGAGAGCTTGTCCACGGCATCGCGCGACTCGACCCGAGCCCTCGCAAGGACACACTGGAGAGGCTCGTCCTAGAGATGGAGCAGCACTTCGACGACCGGATCGTCGACGTCGACGCCGAAACAGCGCGGATCTGGGGCGAAGTCAGGGCGCGGGTGGCCAGGACCACCCCACCGATCGACACGCTGATCGCCGCGACCGCTCTGCGTCACGGTTTCCACGTGATGACGCGGAACGTGAAGGACTTCGAGGGCACGGGCGCCCTTCTCATCAACCCCTGGGTGGACGCATGAGCGAGCAAGATCGTCGAGCCCATCTACCGGCGCGGCAGGGCGAGAGGCGGCTCTCAGCGGCCCAGTTCCAGCACCTCTCCGACGTGCCGGCCGCCGCGGTCTGGCTGGCCAACATCGACAACCCCAACACCAGGCGGGCCTACCAGGGCGACGTAGAAGCCTTCGTGAGCTTCTGCGGCGTCGAGACCCCTGCAGAGCTCCGCCTCGTCACGCGGGCCCATCTGCTCGCTTGGCGTGGCGTCCTCGAGGCTGACGGGCTCGCTGCGGCGACCATCCGGCGCAAGCTCTCGGCCGTCTCGTCTCTGTTCGACCACCTGTGCAACGAGAACGCGGTCGAGAGCAACCCCGTCGCCGGCGTCAAGCGCCCTGGGGACGGCGCCAATGAGGGCAAAACCCCAGCCCTGTCTGATGAGCAGGCGCGCAAGCTCCTGCAGGCGCCCCGCGGCGACAGCCTGAAGGCGGTGCGAGACCGGGCGATTCTGGGCACCTACCTCTTCCACGCCCTGCGCAGATCCGAGCTCGCCGGCTTGCGGGTCGAGAGCATGGCCGAGCGACGCGGCGTCATGCATCTGACCGTCTTCGGCAAGGGCTCCAAGACTCGCTACGTTCCGATCCATCCTGCAGCGCTTGCGGCAATCGACGACTACCTCGAGCTCGCCGGGCACCGCGAGGACCGCAAGGGCGCCCTCTTCCGCCCCGTGCGCAACAACCGCACCGGCAAGCTCGACGGGGCGATCACCGGGGACGGGGTCTACAAGATGGCCAAGACATACGCCGCCAAGGCCGGCGTCCACGTCGACGGGCTGTGCCTGCATGCACTGCGGGCGACCGCGGCCACCAACGCGCTCGAGCACGAGGCGGACATCGCCTACGTCCAGGAGTGGCTCGGGCACACCAGTATCAGCACCACCCGGCTCTACGATCGCCGACGGTCGCGGCCGGAGGATTCCCCCACCTTCAAGGTCCGGTACTAGCGACTGCCTCCGATGCTTCGCAAGTAAGAGGTGGTCAGGTCTTCGGAGCCGGCTGAGGGCCCGAAAACGAAGGCGGACGCCCCGGTGAGCCCAACTCTATTTCTTTGCCTAGCTCGGTCTCGAGCCGACGAGGCCCGTGCGCTCCTGGAGGAGCACAGCCTGGTGGCGTGCGAGTCTGGGGTGAACCTGCTGTCCTAGTCCTTACTGACCAACCCGAGCTACCACCCGATCACCGACGTTTCCCCATCCTCAAGGACGACCGTTGTGCTGAAATCATTCCCATGCGGAGGCGACGCGACTATTCTGTAGGAGCCCGGCTGAAAGGGCCCGTATAAACTCCGACCAGTTGCGTCAACTTCCTTAAAAACGAGATGCCCTGATTCGGCCAGCCTTATCTCGATAGACCATCTAGCCTGCTGAATAGAGAGCCGCATAGACATCCAAGCTGGGGCCTTGAAGTTGACCTCACCGAGATCCTTTAAAGCATTCGCCTCTAGGTTGTGTTCTCCTAAATCCGCTACACCGAATTCCTCGTGTCTTAGGGATAGGCTGAATCGACCGGACGGCGTGAGTGCACCCCCCTCGCCGTCAAGCCGTCTCCAGATGACGCTGTCGTCAGCTTTGGGCAGGGGGGTAAACTCGAGCACTACATTCTCAAGTCGGCGGCCGACGGGGTCGGTCACGCGCACCTGAACCCCAGTGGCTGGTTCCTGCCACTCGAGCACGAGACCTGTTGTCCCCCCAACCAGGCCCTCCATCCGGGCACCCTCTAGGTATCCTAGCCCCTCGCCTGAACGCACGACGGAGATGATGTTGCCCTCAGGCAGCGCCCCCCAGAGGTCGAAATGACCTTCTCGCCCGGTCCTCACCGTGGAGAGCCAGAGGTTCGGTCGAGCCGGGTCGAGGAGCGCGGCTAGCACGCCTTGCACGGGCTCGCCCTCGGTTGTTGCTACTTGGCCAGAGATCTGAAATCCACATGCAAGGACGGGGTTCCACTCGCTCGTCGAGTTTTCCTTGATGCTGACAACTTCAACAACGCTGCATCCGGGTGGGCCGATGGCCTCCAGTTTCCGCTCTCCAGGGCAGATCTGGTGGAGCTCGTACCAGCCGTCAGCGTCTGTCTCGACTGATCGCTTTCCGTACAGTCCGAGTGGAGCCTCCCCCACCCATGCCTGGGCGAGCGGGAGTAAGTTCTCCCCGATTACTCTTCCGTGTACGGTTACCCCCTTCTGAAGATCGAGGCGAACAGTTCGTGATTCACCCTCACGGAGCCAAATGGCTTCCTGGGCTGTTGCCACGTTCGCGCCCGATGCCGTAATGCCCACCCAGCGCCCGGCGGGCACGCCCTCAAACTTTCGGACTGAGCCCGGAAGCATCTCGGCCTCCAAAAGAGGATTCGACGTGTACCAATCCGAGCCAATCTCTTCAAAGGCCATTAATGTGGTGTGTATGATGCCAACGCTTACTCGGATGGTCTCGACTCCCGCAATCTGGGAGAGCTCCACGTTTAGCGACGCGCCTTTTTCTCTCAGTTGAATCTCAACGGGTTGTGGCCTCCAGTTTGAGAACTGAATGGGCGCTGGGCTTGCATACTCGGCTGAGGAGGCTGACAGTAGTGAGCCCCTTTTGATACAGCCAATGGCTATGGTGCCGTCTTCGCCCGTCTTGCCTCGATCGAAGCCGTCGGCAAAGACTGTTGCCTCAGCTACCGCTGATCCGGCGGGATCAACGACCGCGACGACACAGTGCTCGGTGAGGCCCTCTACAGCTAGCTCGACCCGCACGAAGTCGCCTGCAGCGACGGCAACGACTTCATCATGGCCGAGCGCTGATTTGACAGACCACCGTCCGGGGGTAACGCCCTCAAAAAACGACGCGAGGTTCTCGGTTCGAGCAGATCGTTTCAGCGCCCAGCCTCCTACGGATGAGATGTTCTCGATCGAGATCTCGACCTCGTGACCCCCGTAGCCGATGGATCCGCATGGAGCGACCTCGACCAGAATGCCGGGGGGTCTTGCGGGAGACTCTGCCCCTCGTGTCGCCGGGGGGATTGAGGCTGGGGTGCGGGACTCCGCATTGCTCTCAGCTTCAGCCAAAGTTTCGCCTTCAGCCGATTCATGACCCTGCTGGGCGGATTCACGGTTGACCTGATTGGGGGACTGCGTCGCACCGCGTTGCCTCGTGACAATCAGAAACGCCACAGCTAAAAGCGCCAGCAGGGTTAGTAATAATGCCCCACTCTTAACGGCTGTCCGTTTATCTATCGTAAGTCCATGCAT